>NZ_JAUBQS010000158.1:0-1668 GCF_036701355.1 Microcoleus sp. Pol12B3 | reverse complement strand
GGGCTTGCTGAATAAGTTAAGAAAAATCGCTATCGCAATTAATGGGTGATTCAAGCTCGGCGAAACATAATTTTTTGTTGACTATAACTTGCCCAGTTATAGCTTTTAGTAATGATTGCTCAGTCAACAGGTGTGATTTTTGGTTTTTGACATAAAAACACACAAAAAACCCGTCTTAACCAGGTAGAAAGGTTCATTACTAAAAAAGTAATAGCAATAGCTGTACCAGAAGTATTATCAAGTTTTGCCATCACGCGATTCAAGGTGAATCTTCTTTTTCGCAAGTCCCAAATTTTCCCTCAATAGAGTTACGAATTCTCTCATCTTCCCAGGCTTGTTTCTTTGTTTCCTTACTGACATTTGCTGGTGGCCTTCCTAACGGAGGCCCACTCATTCTAATTCCTCTTTCTTTACACCAAGCTCGGTTTTCCCTTGTTCGATAAATGCGATCGGCATGGACTGATTCTGGGTAGTATCCTGTGTAACTTTTAAATGCTTCTATTTGGGCTTTTAAGTCTCCCGATTCGTTAAAATTCTCCCAACTTATTCGGTCTAAAAACACATACCTATCAAAGCAACTCGCTGACAGTTTAGCTCCAAACTCTACAGGTTTTCCTGCTTTACCTCTAATAATGGGACGGATGTGGGGTTGACTTACACTTACTATTCTGTCCTCAATACTCTGTTTGTTATTTTCACATAACCAGAGTTGTTGGCGATAGACTTCTGTGAGGACTAGCAAAGTTTTATATTGCTTTTTGGTCAGACTTTCCAGAGTCGCACCTGATTCGATTAGCTGATCGATATGAGCCAAATTTCTTTTGATATATTGCAATTGTTTTTTAATTGCTTGGATTTTTTTGTTTCGGGTCGGTCGTCGTTGTTTGGCTACTGCTAAGTAGTCTTTTCTGGCTATTTTTCGGTAGGTTCTGGGTTTTTTCTTGATTTTTACTGTGAGAGATTTATAGAGAATGTCGATAATTTTTTCGGTATGAACTCGGACTCGGTTTAATAGCCCTAAGTCCGTCGGATAGCTAATATCCGCTGGAGCACAGGTCGCATCTACGATTAATTTTCCTTGATTGGGTGATTCATTTTTTGCGTCCGAATCCTTTTTTTTTTCTGGTTTGACTGCGATGGTTTCGCGCATTTTTTCCACCAGGCGTTCGTTCACTTTATTAATTAGATTCGCACTAATTCGTTGCCGAAAGTGAACTAATAGCGACGGGTCAAATGGGAGTTCGTTGCTGTAGATTGATTGACCGACAAAGTATTGCAAATAGGGATTTTCACGGATTTGTTCTACTGTTTCTCTATCGCTAATTCCCAGTTTTTCTTTGATGATTAATGCCCCCAATGCCATGCGAAATGATTTGGCGGGTGCGCCCATTTCGGTCGGGAAATTTTCAGCATATTCTGCTTCAAATTCATCCCACGGGATAAGTTCGGCCATCTTTACCCAACGGTTATCTGCTGACAACCTTCCTTCAAAGGGTAGTTTAAAGTCGGATGGGGGGCTTGGGGCAAGCTCAGCTTTTCTGTACACGCTCGCAGGTGGTGATGCACGGGTTTTGAGTCATTATACCTGTTTTTCTTGCACCCTTCCACCTTTTTAGGATAACACAACTCATACAGTGTTTACTTTTGCAACTGCTTCAGCAAACCCTA
>NZ_JAUBQS010000003.1:198526-200735 GCF_036701355.1 Microcoleus sp. Pol12B3 | reverse complement strand
AACTCAATCCATATTGGATTACCTTATTAGAGCCTGAATTCCCCCCATCTCTAGGTTTCTTCAGAACGAAACGCACCGCCACTTTAGAAGAATGTCACTCAAATGCGATTCTCCATCGCGCGGCGATTTGGATTAGGGACAATAACTCGGCATTTAAGTCAACCTAATCAAACGTCAAATGCGATCGCGCTTTCTTATCCCAGATTTCTTTAAGAAGTCCGGGATTTGGGGATAATGATAGAAGAAAAAAAATTCCAATCCGCAATCAAAAATCTACTCATAGATGTAAATCTATGTCTGAAAGTTCCTTTGATAAAACTAATTTGGGTTGGCAATTAGGACAGTCGCAACAGCGATTGCAGGAGAGGTGGGAACTAAAAACTGCCCAAAATATACCGAATGTCAAATTGCCATCTTGGTTTGATTCCTCGATATTGGGTGCGATCGCTAAAGCCACCTTTTGGTTAATTTTAGCATTGCTCGCAGTCTGGGCGAGTTGGCAGATTTAGCAACTGTTACTTTTTTACATTCATAATTTTAAAAAGAGGAATCAAACAACTGATGGAAGTGCGAAAAAAACAATTAAAGATTTGTTAGTAGCAGAGTGGTTGTTGCGATCGCAAAAGTTGCAGCAACAAGGGAAATACCGCCAAGCTTGCCGCTGTCTTTACATGGCGGTTGCAGCGGTTAAATGATGTGGGAACCGCGATTCACCAACCCAGTCGCACTGATGGCGAATATTTGCAATTAATCCAGAAATTACCCCAGCCAGCGCCTTACGAAATTTTGATCAAAATACATCAGCAACTATTTTTTGGGAATAGGGAACCTTCCGCCTCAACCTTTGAAGAGTGTCAGCAAGCTTATCAACCAATTAAGGATTAAGTCGGTAAGCGCAAAAAAACAATAACATCCAATCGATAATTCTAGCGGCATGTTTTACAAAAAATTATTGCCAAAAACCGACCATCTCAAAAACCCCTACCCAATGGCAAATCGCCATCTAATTCTTTCCATATACAAGGGTTCAAGGTCGTACTCGAATAACGCGCGCAGCATCTAAGAGTACGACCTTGAAATGGTTCTATCAGACCGAAGTAGCAAATGGGTTGAAAGCCACGAAACTAGCACTAGCAATGGGATTCGGGTCGAGGTCGCCCACAATCGGCCCTGTGGGTGAATTCCATTAGTTGTCAGTGCCAGCGACTGTCACACAGCGAAGATTTTACCCGCGTACTTCACTTTCTTGAAAAAAGCTGTAGTGAGGAATCAGACTGATAAAAAGCATTTAACTACTTGCGGGGCATATTAGTAGAGCAAGGATTCCTCGCCCTACTAATAGCCTTAGATGAGAGTGATACTTGTTGCCGCTGTACTGCCGAAACTGTAGCCCGCAGTGGGGTTAGCAAGACCTAAGCGCACAATCCCATTATTGGTACTAAATGGGTTGTCTTGAATAGTAAAGGTTTGGCTGAGTTGGCCGTTGGCGAAGGACAACGTGCCGCCAGTGGGGCCGCCCGGGTTAAGCAGGTAGTCGGTACCATATACAGGTGCAGGGCCGGCGCCTGGAGTACCCGCCAGAATAATATAATCAATCGATGCTGCACCTAAGCCGCTTGAGCGGGTAACTGTAACCGTTGTGTTGCCCCCCTGAGTGGCGATCGAGCCGTAATTAGACGCACTATACTGGAAGATATTGCCAGATGCACTGCTGCTACCGTCAATAATGTCTAGTATTGCTGTTGACGGAGTGCCGACGGGGCCGTTGTTGAGATATAGGTTAACACTCTCAGTCATTTCAGGCACAGTATCAGCATTGACAAAGATGTTGAACGTCGTGGAAGTTACCCCAGGGCCAAAGTTGAGTACACCAGCAGTAGACGCATAATCAGCCGCAGTTCCTCCAGTTGATAGGGCGGTGCCGTCAAGAGTACTGTAGCTAATGGTTCCGGCAGCCGTACTGGGGCCGATGCGATTGACTGTCACCGTAGCAAAGCCAGATGATTCCGGAGTGGTGAAAGTAGCCGCACTAAAAACAAACTGGGTTGCTGTTGATGTTGCTGGAGTTGGAGTCGGCGTCGGAGTTGTCCCCGGAGTTGGCGCAACATCATTAATCGTCAAAATTGACGGACTACTGACATTGCCACCGAAGAGCACCAAATTCACCGTTTCCGCCGATTCCGAAATCGCATCAGTCAAAGTCGGCACG